>CAVOJZ010000001.1:0-36137 GCA_963696395.1 uncultured bacterium | reverse complement strand
ATGTATTGCTAAAGCCTTAGCCAGGGATTTTCAGGATCTCATCAAGCGTGGCGAGCTCGGTCACGGCTATATTTTCTACGGGCCGGCGATGACCGGCAAAAGGACGTTCGCTTCAGCGCTCGCGTATCATCTTGAAACCGGAGAGTTCGCCACACCGCCGGAGCGTTTTACGTTTCAGGATTCAGCCATTATTGATCACGCAAAAAATCCGGATGCAAAAGATTCCATTGGCATAGACGTGGTCCGCGAGATCAAACATTTTCTGTGGCAAAAGCCGAACGTGAGCCCTCGAAGGACGTTAATCATAGATGAGGCGGAGCTCCTAACCACAGAAGCACAAAACGCACTGCTCAAAGTGGCCGAAGAACCACCGGCATCGTCGCTGCTCATTATCATCGTTTCGGATATCGAAAGTATTATGCCGACGATCCTGTCGCGACTCCCCAAACTCTATTTTGGACTTATCACCGGGAAAGACATCGAGCAATGGCTTGTGGACGAGCATGATATGACAAAACAAAAAGCCGGCGCCCTCGCCAAAAAAGCGCTGGGCAAACCCGGCCTTGCCTGGCGTTTGATTTACGATAAAGATTTCCAGGAAAAGCTCGCAATAGCGGAAAGGTACATCAAGTCATCCACAACGACCCGAAAAGACTTAATAAAAACAATTATCAATCCGGATAATTTCAATTTACGAAATTTTTTCGAAACCGTTATAATTAGTCTTGCCTGGGAAAAGCCATCCAAGGCAAAAGCCGCGATGTGGCACCGAACGCTCGCGCTTTATGGCGAGGTCAACAATTTCGGCCTGAATCCACGACTACAACTTGAAGCATTGCTATGACACTATCAGAACAAATCATTAAAGATCTCGAAACATCTCTTTCTGGGGTGACCCAAAAACTCAAGCAAGACTTCGGGCAGATTCGGGGCAATCGTCCGTCGGTTGAAATGCTCGAGGGCATCCGCATAAACCTTTATGACCAGGTGTTGACCTTGCGTGAACTCGGCTCTTTAAGTGTTTTGCCTCCGCGAACCATCCAAATAACCGTCTGGGATCCTGGTGCCATCGGCGCCGTCATGAAGGCAATCGAGGACGCTCATCTTGGTCTGTCTACGAATAACGACGGCAATAATATCCGCGCCACCCTTTCTTCGCTTGGCAACGAACGGCGCGACGAGCTCACTAAGCTCGTAAAAAAGACCGCGGAAGCCATGCGCATTCAGATCCGCTCCAAGCGGGAAGACGCCGTGAAACATTTGAAAGACGCGGAAGTGGGCAAGGCGATTACGGAAGATGATGCGTTTCGGGGCAAGGAGAAAATCCAGAAAGCCACCGACAAAGCCAACGGGGAAGTTGAGGCGCTCGTGAAAAGCAAGCTCGATGAGCTGGGAGAATAAGCGCTTCGCCCCAGTGCGCCAATTTTGGTATACTAAGCGTACTATAGAATAACGATGCTTATCGCCATCTTAGTGATCATCGGCCTTTCGCTTTTAATTCTCGGCCACGAAGCCGGCCATTTTTTTGTCGCAAAATTATTTGGATTGAAAGTTGATGAGTTCGGGTTTGGATTTCCGCCCAGGATTTTCGCGCGCAAAAAAGGAGACACGGAATACAGCTTGAACTGGCTTCCATTTGGCGGATTCGTCAGAATATCGGGCGAACGGGGTGAATTTGCGGTAGCGGACGGTAGTATGGATGCTCCGGTCAACGAAGAGGACAAGAAACGCCTTTTTTTCAATCAACCGACCTGGAAGAAGTCATTGATTGTTTTGGCCGGCGTAATCATGAATTTTATTCTTGGTTGGCTTTGTATTTCCGTCGTACTCATGATTGGTTCGCCGCAAACACTTGTTATAACGAGCACCGAATCCGGTTCGCCGGCAGCGCAAGCCGGCTTTATGTCCGGCGACATCGTCATGAACTATAAAGATTATCAAAGTTTTACGAACTACATTGACACTCACGAAGGAACCCCGATTTCGATAGCGGTTTTGCGCAACGGCAAAGAAGTCGACCTTACTGTCACGCCGCGCGTGAACCCATCACCGGACCAGGGGGCGATCGGCGTTGCGCTTGAAGCCGGGGGAACCACGCGCGAAAATCCGTTTTCTGCCCTCTGGGACGGCTTGCTCGATGCCGGTATCATTTTTTGGCTTACCCTGCTCGCGTTCGGTCAGCTTATTCAGCAAATATTTGTTCATGCCTCGATTCCCGCCGGGGTCGTGGGACCGGTCGGCATTTTCGGGGTAGCGGAGGAAACAGGAAAAATCGGGCTCGCGTACCTTTTGCAGCTTATCGGCGTCATTTCGATCAATCTTTCCATCGTCAACCTCATTCCATTTCCGGCACTCGATGGCGGCCGGTTCGTCATGATCCTTGCCGAGAAGATAAAAGGCTCCGCCATACCTGAAAAAGTTGAGGCGTGGATAAACGGACTTGGGTTCGCGTTCCTGATCGTCCTCATGATCTTAATCACCGTTCGCGACGTGCACGGATTGTTTTAACGCGCATGGCATTAAAAATTTCTCATACATCGGTTCCGAAAAAGGGCAGCCCCCTCGTCTTTTTTCTGCTCGAGGAAGATCGGATGATGGCAAATCCGCTTGCGCGTTTTCTTGATAAAGAAGAAGGTCTGTATCTGAGCGCGATCGCTTCGTCGCTAACCGTTAAAGAGCGCGAAGTAAAAGTTTTTACAACGCCACGAAAAAAACAAAACAGGAAAATCATCCTTGTCGGACTCTGCAAGAAGCGAGAGTTCAGTAATGCGAAAATTTCTGTTGCGATGCGGATTGCCGTCCAGACAGCCAGAAAAGAAAAACTTGACCGATTCGCCTGTTGGGTCGGGCCCATGGAAACGCCGGCGGCTACACTTGCGATGTATGAGCTTATGGCGGCCAATTTCGTTATGGCCAATTTTGACTTTGTAAAATATAAAACGCCACCCGAGGATGGATTTTCGTTTTTAAAAGAAATTGAAGCAGTTGCGGATAAACTCGATCACGACATCCTGGAGGGTCTGCGGCGGGGAATAATTATCGGCGAAGAAACAAACGCCTGTCGAGACCTTTCAAATACACCGGGCGGCGATTTGACGCCGGATTTACTTGCCCGTCATGCAAAAAGGGTTGCTCAAAAAAATCATATCGCGGTACGTGTCCTCGATGAAAAGAAAATACGGGCTTTGAAAATGGGAGGGGTTTTGGGTGTCGCCCAGGGCTCTGATACGCCCCCGCGATTTATCATTATGGAATATCTAAACGGATCGAAAACCGAAAAGCCGGTTGTTCTCGCGGGCAAGGGCGTGACGTTTGATACCGGCGGCCTCAATTTAAAGCCGGGCGATAGCATTTACGAAATGCACATGGATATGTCCGGAGGTGCGGCGGTGATTCATGCCATTGCGGCTGCAGCCCGTCTGAAGCTGAAAAGAAATGTCGTCGCGTTGATTCCGGCTGTCGAGAACATGCCTTCCGGATCAAGTTATCGGCCGGGCGATTTGCTTCGCACCATGTCGGGTAAAACAATCGAAGTTTTAAATACCGACGCCGAAGGGCGCGTCATCTTGGCGGACGCGCTTGAATACGCAAAACGATACAATCCAAGAATTGTCATTGATGTTGCCACGCTTACCGGTGCGGCGATCGTTGCGCTTGGCTTGCGCTACACAGCATTATTTACAACCAATAAAAAATTGGAGGACCAAATCCGTGCCATCGGCGAGGCGACCGGGGATCTGGTCTGGCCTTTGCCGCTCACCGCTGACTATGAAGACGACATTCGCGGAACATTCGGTGACTGGGCAAATACCAGCGTGCGGCGAGGCGTCGGTGGCGGAGCGATAACCGGAGCTGTTTTCCTTTGGCAATTCACCAAAGATCAAAAAGGTGGGCAGGCATATCCGTGGGTTCATCTGGACATCGCTCCTCGTATGACGGCCATTGAAAGTGATCACCTTGCAAAAGGTGCGGCGGGTGCGTCCGTACGGCTCCTCGTGAGGTTTTTGGAAGAATAGACGACTCCGAGGCGTATAATGGAGGTATGATCCATCGCGGCGTTGCCTTATTCCGGCTTGATGGCGGGCATTGTCCTCCGTGGCTTTTTGAGCGGATGGTCAAGCTTGGGCGAGAGATGACGCAGGTGCTTGTCGCCGAATACGGTCCGGAGGAATTTATAAAACGGATCGCCGATCCGGTCTGGTTCCAATCGCTTGGCACGGTTCTTGCGTTCGATTGGAATGCAAGCGGACTCACCACGATCCTCACAGCTGCGCTCAAAGAGGCAATTCGCGGCCAGGAAAAGGATCTGGGAATTTTCATTTGTGGTGGGAAAGGAAAGACTTCGCGCAAGACGCCGGATGAAATCAGAAGCTGGGGTGAAAAATTATCTCTTTCGGCTCAAGGAGCGGAAAATCTTGTTTACAATTCGAAGATGAGCGCGAAGGTTGATAGTGCCCTTGTGCAGGATGGATTTCAGCTCTACCATCATGCATTTTTCTTTTCGAAGAAAGGTTCGTGGGCGGTCGTCCAACAGGGCATGAATGCCGAAAAACAATCCGCCCGGCGTTACCATTGGTACTCGGAGGACATCAACGATTTGGTCGATGAGCCGCATACTGCAATAAGTTCGCCGATGGTCATGAAAACCGTTCTTGATCTTACGGCGAAACAAAGTGGAAAAACGAGGCAGATCTCAACCGAACTCGTCCAATCGGGCTATGCAACACTCATGAAAGACATTCAGCTTTTGCGGAAATATTCCTCACGCCTCAGTCAGACAATATCAGTAAAAAACGGCGCCGGACAACAACTCACCCTTCTTAACCTTGAATCCCGGGAATTTAAGTATCATCCCATGGTGCACGAAAATTTCAGTAAGAGTAAGTATTTGGAAAAGGTGCTTGCTACCGTAGCAGAACACAAGCCTGCAACGTATGAAGAATTGGTCGCTCTTCAGGGAGTCGGTCCTAAAACGCTTCGAGCCCTGGCTCTGGTCGGCGAAGTTATTTACGGGGCCGAGCCTTCCTACGAAGATCCTGCACGCTATAGTTATGCCCACGGCGGGAAGGACGGAACCCCTTATATGGTTGACACGAAGACGTATGACGAGACTATCAAAATCCTTGGCCGGGCGGTGGAGAAAACCAAGTTGGGTGGAGGTGAAAAACAAAAAGCTCTTGGCCGGTTGCATCTGGTATAATGAAAGTCCATGGACACATTAATGCACGCGGATATTTTTTTCTTTGTCACGACGGTTGCGGTAGTAGTTGTAGCTCTCGCTCTAACCATCGTCCTCGTTTACCTTGCTAAGGTTTTGAGCGATATAAAGTCGATCACGGAGCAGGTTCGCGAAGAAGCCATACTGTTTCGCGGGGACATCAATAAATTAAGAAGCGAGATGCGCGACGATGGATTTCGGGTCGAGCGGTTGTTTTCATTCTTCCGCGGCTTTATGAAGCGTAAAAGCTCCGGTTCGAAATTAAATAATAAAACTAAAAAATAATCTAACTACTATGAAAAAATCAAACAGGCATGTCGCAGAAATTGGTGCTGGTGTTGTGACGGCTGCCGCTCTCGCGGCCGCTGCGGCTTATTGGCTTTCGGAGAAAACAACGAAACAGCAACGGACGAAGGCAAAAGCGTGGATCGCGAAAGCACGACAGGAGATTGCACGCCATGCGGCCACCGCTCGGCATTTCGGAGAAGGGGAGTATAAAAAAATCGTCGATCAAACGCTCAAAAAATATGGATCGATTGAAGATGTAAGCGTCGCCGATATTATCAAAACCGGTCGGGAACTCAAGGCGGAATGGAAGCGAATCCAATTGCACGCAAAAAAAGCGGTTAAGGCAAAACACCGCAAGCCGGCACAAAAGAAGAAAAGGGTTACTCGTACCGCAAAGCCTCAATAGGGCTTTTTCGGGCAGCCTGCCGCGCCGGATATATACCGAAGCCAACTCCGGTAACACTTGAGACGATAACGGCAATCACAACCGCAGACAACGGGAAGGCGAAAACCCAGCCAATCGCAAAAAAATTGGATAGTACAAGATAAACAAGTGTTACGAAAATGGCGCCGAGGGCAATTCCGATTATGCCTCCAATGAACGTAAGCATTACAGCTTCAACAAGAAATTGTTGCATAATGTCGCGGTCGGTGGCTCCGACTGCTTTTCGCAACCCGATTTCGCGCGTTCGTTCGATCACTGAGACGAGCATGATGTTCATAATGCCAATGCCTCCCACGATAAGTGATATCGAGGCGATTGCCGTGAGGAAAATAGTCAGAATGGAAGTGATGTTGCCAAGCAACGAAAGGATGTCCGCCTGGGTTTGAATGGTAAAGTCATCTTTCGTTGAACTGGTGATTTCGTGGTCTTGTTCGAGAACCGATTGGATTCGAGAAGTGACGAACGAGGTGTTATAAGAAGGATTTGCTTCTACGAGCACATATTGGAAGTAATTGATGCCGAGCATTTGATTTTGCGCCACCGTCACAGGCACAAGTGCAAGGTCATCCTGGTTTATGCCGCCCGGTCCTACGCCCATCGGTTTCAAAACGCCGACCACCCGAAATGTGGTGTTGCCAAGGCGGATGCTCTTATTGATCGGGTCGATGTTTTTTCCAAAAAGCGTTGTTGCGAGATCCGATCCGATAACCGTCACGTGATTGTAGGCCGATACGTCCTGGTCGGTAAAAGGAAGTCCATTCGTAACGGTATAGTTTCTGATGGAAAAAAAGTTTGCCGTGACGCCCTGATACGTTATCGTAAGGTTGTTATCTCCGTACACCGCGTTCGTCTGACCGTTCACGATCGGAGCGACGCCGCTGATTGAAGGTTCTCGCGATAAAGCGTCAACGTCTGCCTGAACCAATGTTTTTATGATGACACCCTGGGCTGCGGCAGGCGACTGGAACTTGCCGTTGGTTCCGCCGGGAATTATGAAAATGAGGTTTGAACCGATGCCTTCGACTTGATTTAAAATCAAATCCTGCGCCGATTGGCCAATGGACATCAAAATGATGACCGAAGCAATCCCGATCACAATGCCAAGCATGGTAAGCAGCGAACGTGTTTTGCCGTGCTTTAGCGTTGCCCGCGCGGATTTTATTGAATCAGTAAGTTTCATCTTTCTATTTAAAGAATTGATCTTTTGAGTGCCGCGGATTTTTTACGGGAGAATCGCTCTCCACAACTCCGTCGCGAAGGGCGATGATGCGATCCGCAAATTCTGCGGTATACGTTTCGTGCGTTACCAGAATAACCGTATGGCCCTTTTGATTCAGGCCATCCAAAATATCCATGACCTGGGCGCCCGATTTTGAATCAAGGTTTCCGGTCGGTTCGTCCGCAAATATAACATCAGGTTCATTTACCAAAGCTCTCGCTATGGCGATGCGCTGTTTTTGTCCGCCGGAGAGCTTGCCCGTCTCGACGTATAATTTTTCCTCAAGACCAACCGAACGAACCGCATCCTCGATCCGTTTTTTGCGTTCAGACGGCGGAATGGTTGAATAGATAAGCGGAATTTCAACATTTTCGTAAACCGTGAGCCTTGAAAGCAAATTGAATGCCTGGAACACGAAACCCATTTGCTTATTGCGGGCATGTGCGAGTTCAAGATCGGACATTTCGTCGATGCCTTTCCCGAGGAAGGTGTAAGTTCCACCCGTTGGGCGATCGAGGAAACTTAGAATCTGGAGCAAGGTGGATTTTCCCGAACCCGACGGCCCGATAATTGAAACGAAGTCGCCTTTGTTGATGGTAAAAGAAACCCCCCGAAGCGCTGATGTAATGTTTTCTTCGTCGGTGTAGTCCTTTTTAAGGTCTTTAACTTCAATCATGCAGTGCTACTTAAGTCCGATATTCACGACTTGTTCGCCGGCGGTTACGCCTGATGCAACTTCAATGTTTCCTTGACCGTCAGTAATTCCAAGTGTAACGGGAACTTGCGCAACAGTTCCATTTTTAAGAACCTCGACAAAATTTCCCTGGTCGTTTTGGAGAATGGCATATTGCGGAAGAATCAACACATTGCTATCCGTCTTCGTCTGGATATCCATATTTGCCGTCAACCCGCTCTTCATCCGGGGGTCTGCATTGGCGAACGATGCCTTCACCTTATAGTCAACAACACCGGAGAGAATCGTCTGGGCCGGATCGATATAGAAAATTTTACCCGGGAAGTTTTCTCCAGGAAAAGCATCGAATGTCATCGAAACCGGATTTCCAACACTAACTTTACCGATGTCGGTCTCCGGGACATATGCGTCAACCTCAAGATTATCGTCCGATATGACCGATGTCATAACCGTTCCAGGCGTCGCTATTTGCCCGATTTTAGCGTTCTGGACGGTGATAACCCCGGAAATAGGGGAAATCAAGGTGGCCTCATTAATCTTGACCTGGACGCTCTCCGCGCTCGCCTGGGCTTGTTCGACCAAAGCCTGCTGCTGGGCAATTTGTTGGGAAGTTGATCCTGCAAGTTTAAGGTTTAGCTCAGCCTGCAATTGTTGAATCGTGATTTTTTGCGAAGCAATATTTTGCATCGCGGTCGTTACGTTGGTATTTGCGGTGTTTGTCTCATTGATTGCCGCCGTAACCGCCGTGTTGTATGCGGCTAAGGTTGCCGGAGAAAGATTGGTCTCTTTTAGCAGGGCATTTGAAGTTAGCGTCAGAAACGCTTTAATCACGACGAGATGATTGAGGGCATTCGACAAAAAAAGATCGAGTGTTGAGGAAGGGGATGATGGCGTCGCATTCTGTAACTCATTTTGCCAGGCGTTGAGTTCCGCACTGGCATTGAGCCGACCATTGTTTACGTTGATGAGCGTCTGCGAATCGCTCACACCAAATGTAAGTTGCGGGTTGTTTGTTTCGGGATTTAAAAAGAAGGCCTGGAGTTGAGTCCTCACTGCATCATTTGCGGACGCATAGGCATCGGAAATGACGTTACTTGCACTGCCGTACATGTTTGCAAGCGACTGCTCACCACCGGAAAGCGCAGCTTCTGAAGCCTGGATATCTTCCGGTTGGGCGCCGGCCTCCAATGAGGCGAGTTGGGCATTCTGTGCGTCAACATTTGCCTGAGCCTGGGCGAGCTGAGCACGAAGATCGCTCGTATCAAGCGTTGCTATAACGTCACCGGGAGACACATGATCGCCGACGTTCTTATCGACAGCCGCTACCGTCCCGCCATTTTCGAATGCAAGGTCAAGGCTCGTTACCGGAGTTGTATTTCCTGTCACGCTCACAATTTCAGTGATGGATCCTTGTGTGACAGTTGTAAACTGATAGGTGGTTCCGCGCGTCCGGAAGCCGAAATAATAAATTGCGAGTAAAGCGACAATGACAACTCCGACGATAATTAGTGTTCTATTCTTTTTCATGATGGTAATACTTGCTTATCGACGTCCGTATCATTATACAACGGATCACGCGCCTTTCTTGTTATCCACAGCGCATTCTTGCAAAACAGGGGCGCGGCCGGTAAAATAGTTAAGTTGGTTAATATTTTATATTCTAAATTAAGTATACGCTATGGAGCCGATAATACAAGTATCCCATCTGACGAAAAAGTTTGGCGATTTCACGGCTGTAAACGACATCTCATTCGATGTTAAGGCTGGTGAGATTTTTGCGTTTCTTGGGCCAAACGGAGCCGGGAAATCAACGACGATCAAGATGCTTACGACGCTCTTGAGTCCCACGACGGGAACGATAACACTGAATGGTCACAATCCGGCTAATGACGCGAGCGCTGTTCGAAAATCCTTCGGAATCGTGTTCCAGGATCCAAGTTTGGATGACGAATTGACGGCGTGGGAAAACATGGAATTCCACGGCGTCCTTTACGGCGTGCCAAAACCGCTTCGCCGTGAACGCATCGATCAACTATTAAAGTTTGTCGATTTATTCGATCGCAAAGATAGCCTGGTGAAAGAATTCTCGGGCGGCATGCGCCGCCGCCTTGAGATTGCGCGAGGCCTCCTGCATCACCCGAAAGTTATATTCCTTGACGAACCGACGCTGGGCCTTGACCCACAAACTCGGAACCACATGTGGAGTTATCTCCGGGAACTCAACAAGACAGAAGGGATCACGGTATTTTTTACGACGCATTATATGGAAGAGGCCGACAAAATTGCACAACGTATCGCTGTGATCGATCACGGAAACATTATCGCCATGGGATCTTCCGACGACCTTAAAAAACAAACCAGCAAACAAACGCTTGAAGACGCATTCCTTGAATTGACCGGCAAACAAATCAGGGATGAAGATGCGAGCTCAACCGATCGGATGCGGAACATGGGTCGCATGTTCCGGGGCGGCAAACGTTAAATTTCAACCGATGAAAACTATTTATATTCTCTGGCTAAGAGCGATTAAGCGATACTTCCGCTCCAGGTCGCGAATGATCGGATCGCTGGGGCAGCCGCTGCTTTTCTTGCTTGCGCTTGGCTATGGGCTTGGAGCGGTGTTTCAAAAAGCGGGGCAGGGGAATTATTTTCAGTTTTTGGCACCGGGCGTCATTGGTATGAGCATTATCTTCACTGCGGTCTTCACCGGCATCGAACTCATCTGGGATCGCCAATTCGGCTTTTTAAAAGAAACCCTCGTTGCTCCCGTGTCGCGATTTAATATAATGATTGGCCGCACGCTCGGTGGCGCAACCGTAGCCACCCTGCAGGGGCTTATCGTATTTCTCCTTGCGCTTATTTTTGGCTTCCGGCCATACAGTTGGGCGCTCTTCCCCGTATTCATCCTTTTCATGCTCCTCGTGGCTTTCCTTTTTACCGCACTCGGAAACATGATCGGATCCCTTCTCGAGGATATGCAGGGATTCCAGCTCATTATGAATTTCCTTGTCATGCCACTTTTTTTCCTTTCAGGATCGCTTTTTCCGCTCACGGGATTGCCCGCGATTCTTTCCGTCATAACCAAGTTCGACCCTTTGACCTACGGCATTGATTCATTCCGCATCCTCCTTGTTAATCTCGGAACGTTCAGTTTGGTGACCGACTTCAGTGTTTTATTTGTTATTGCTGTTATCCTGGCGGGGCTCGGTAGCTATTTCTTCTCCAAGATACAGGCATAGAAAAACCGCCGGACTTATTGTCCGGCGGCAAGAAGAAAATTGAGCCATTCGCCCATGGCTACCGTGCCGAGTCCAAAAACAAAGCAGAAGTAAGCTATCCATTTGTGCGCGCGAGGAAAGCGTATTCCGGTTATCCAGAATTTTCCAGCGATATACAGAAACATAAACGGCAGAACGAAGAACACAACGTGAATGTGCGCAATATGAATCGCGGATTGAGTCTGAAGACTGTAATGCAGAACTCTTTTCACGAATTCAACGGAGAGCGCGCTTGCGATGACGGTGTAGGCGATCATGTTAACCCAAAAAATATGCGATCGAAGAGATGCCGCCGTCAAATTTTTCCGCCGGGTTCGTCCCAGTTTTACGGTTTGACAAAGAGCTGGCGCTAAAACGAAAATGCCCAAAACAAAATTTAACGCCAGGAAAATCGTACGCACCCTATCCATAAACGACCCCTTTCGCTGCGAAGTTACTGTCCACACCCTATCATAAAACTGAGCAAAGGCATATAATCAAAATATTATGGCGAACATCGAATGGCATCGAGTGACGTGGTATTCAAAGCTGATTGCAGCCGCAATCTTCGTTGTTTTTCCATTTATTGGTTTTTACTACGGCATTCAATATGGCGAAACCATTGCGCAGGCGAATCAAATGGGTCAAACATCCGTCATAACAACATCCGGCGATAGTGGTGCGAGTTATTATTCGAATCCATCAGAGTGGCAGGTTGGGCAAAGCGATAATGGGGGATTTAGCATTGCCTACCCGATCGATTTTTCGGTTGACCAGAATTACACACTGACCCCGACCCCGGATTGGCGGCTCGGAGCAAACGGTAGTCAGGGCAACCAATTTTTTGCCATAACCGTCCCATCGGCATTCGAACCGCAAACAAATTTTGCCGATGCGAAACTCACGGTTGGCAGCAGCCGCAACAATAACGCAATCGCTGACTGCTTGGCGCCCGATCAAACCGGAGGCCCATCAACCGCGAGCACGACGGCGATGATTAACGGCGTTCAATTTACTGTTTTTAAGTCTGCGGACGCCGGCGCCGGGAATTATTACGAGACAACCAGTTATCGGACACTGCACGGGGGACAGTGTTACGCCATTGAATACACGGTTCATTCCGGTCAAATTGCAAGCTACCCGGCACAGTACAATCTAAAACCGTTTGACGACAACCAGATAACCTCGCTTTTGGATCGCATCGTTCAGACCTTCCAGTTCAAATAAATGAACAAAACCAGCAAAATTGGAGCTATAATTGTTTTCTTTATTGTGATCTTGTTCGGCGTCGGGCAATTTTTTGCTTTTTCGAACATCAATTCGAATACAAGCCAAACGCCAGCGGGAGAGACACCGGCTGTTGCAGCGAATCCAACGCAGGTGGTTACCTTTGCCGCAAGTGCTCCAGCAAGTAGTACGCCGATTGAAAATGGAACCTGCTTTACGAACTCAATCGCAGCTCCTTACCGAAGCGATGCGTGGCGTTGTACCGTTGGAAATGCCATCAGCGATCCTTGTTTCCAGATCTTGGGAAGCAAAGATCTGCTGTGCGGCATAAATCCAGCCGAGGGTCCGTATGCAACATCCACGTTTGTATTACACCTGACGAAAGCCTTGCCGGCGACATCCACTCCGGTAACAGTGCCAACCAACTGGGCTTGGGCGGTGCAACTTGCTGACGGGACTTATTGCACACCATTTACCGGGACCAGGCCATTCACGGCAAGCGGCACAATTGGTTATTACGCTTGCAGCTCGCCGAATCCTGGGGAAAGTATGATTTTTGGTGACTTGAACTCAAGTTCAAGCGTTTGGATGGCGGAAGTTGGATCGCTCACTATGCCTACGTCAACCCTCCCATCGGTGCAATACTCGGAAATGGTGCCTGTTTCGACGGTTTGGCAGTAATTTCTCCACAGCGATTCCACAGGTTATTCAGTTTATTAGCATTTTAAGGCCTAAAATGGCCTTTTTTGCTATTGACTCGATTTTTATATGCCGTAGTATGGATATCAGGAACCCCAAGCGGGTATTACAAATTGAACGGAAGAATCTGCTTGACCAAGGCTAGCAAGCAATCGCCAGAGCGGCAGCGCAAAGGCGACAACAGAACCGCAAGGCGACGTTGTACGAAAGTTTGTAGGCGGCATGGTTAGGCGATAAGTAGAGAGTTCGAGCCGGAAAAAGCTCGGGGCACTTCCAGTAATGGAAGTGTGGGTTGCGTAGTGCAAATAAAACGTTAGGGTTTCTGTTCGCAGAGAACCAAACGCCGAAGTGCGCGAAGTGACTCGGGTTGATACACTGAATCGACCTGCCTGCTCAGATGAAAGGATCTGCGTTACAGTCGGCACAATGGTAACCGTTGTTCCAAAGGACTTGTTGTCGTGAGCGTTGAAAAGCGCAAACGAAAACTAACTTAGGGTCGGCAATGGTTGTGCTGTTGCCTTATGTGGTGCAGGAAATCCGATTACCTGAAAGTAGCGATCGATCGAAAGATCGAAGCCAATTTTTTCCAATAACGCTGCTTGGTCGAGGCTTAACCCTTGATCGTAGAAAAAACTCTTTACAACATTTCCAGCGGAGATGGCCGAGCGCAGAGCTTGTGCTCCAACTTGACTGACGATTTCGATCGTTAGAATGGCTGGAGTTCACCCTCTGGCGCCGCCTTCTCCTTGGGAATGCAATCCCAGCTATCTTCAAAGAAGCTGGGGTTTTTTTATCCGGCGATTGTTTAACATCGAAAATTTAAAAGCGCCCCAGTGAGGAGCGCTTTTAAATATGAGTAAGTTTTGCCGTAAATCCTACTGACTTACGTTTGCGCTTGTGCTCGCAGAAACTGCCGTTGTGGTCGCTGTATTAACCGTTTGCACCCGCAGATCCTTCGCGATCGTGTTGGCGTCTTTCTGGGCTGCTGTTAAGTCTTTCTGCGCAGCCTGGATCTTTGATCGTGCATCCTTGAGCGCGGCGGTGTTCGATTTCATAATCGTTGCATCGCCATTGTCGGGGACAAGCGGAGCAATTTCGCTGTTAGCCGCATTTGCCTGCGCAATTGCATCGGCAACTTTCGCATTCATGTCAGTGAGTGCCCCCTGCGCTCCGGAGACATTGGTTGTTGAAGGAGCCGCGGAAATTCGCGCCTGAAGCTTGGTTGAAAGATCAGACAGGATACCTGCGATGTCCAGTATCCGATCGACAGCCGCTTCAATAGTTCCCTGGGGGAGTATCAAAGCGAAAATCCGGTAGGATTTTGTTATTGATTGGATATCCATCTTAAGAGATGACGTCGCTCCGGAATTGATGTCAGCCGTGATTTGGGCCTGAAGGTTATTCATCAAGGTTATCTGCGACTGGATTGAAGCGGAGATCGTGCTTTTTTCATCGGCGGAAAGTTTTACCATGGCATTCACCCGCGTGCTCAAGGCGTTTAACGCTGTTATTCGACGAGTAATTTCCTGATTGGCGGCATTGCCGGCTTTTGTGATTAGATTGGCACGGGCAGCCGTTATGTTTCCACTGCGAGTGGTACTACCAAGACCGACGTGACCAATGACAGTTCCTGAAGCGATCGGCGGGGCCGACACGCCAAGATCGGCAGATGTTGCTGCAAAAGCGGGGATTGCAACGCTTGAGGCGCTGATAAGGATCGCCCCGCAGATGGCGGCGAACGAATTAAATTTCTGTTTCATGAGTGTGGTGGGTAATTTCGACGTTTATAACTGTGTTTGCTGTACCGGCTGATCGTTTTCGCTTTGGTTCACACTTGCAGAATCGGAATTCAATCCGTTCATCTGGGTGTTTATATCCGTCAATTCCTGATTGATGGCCTGATCGGAATTGCCACTCGGCAACGCTACAGCTTCGGATTGGCTCGGATTACCATTGCTTGATGTTGATGCCACCGAGGGGGTGTTTTCTGCCGTCGTCGCTGCGGGAGCAGCGTTGTTCGATGTTTGGACTGCACTTTGTCCCTGATTCATGTTCCACCACAAAAGTCCGCCTGCAATGGCAAGCACGACGATCACAACGACTGACCAAATTGCTGTTTTTGACATAGATGTATTGTTTTTATGGTTAAATTGATATCGACCCTTTACTTCTTAATTATACGATATTCAGACCTGACTCGTTTCACGCCATATATCCTACGGCCTTTAGCCACCCTTCGTTTTCCCATTCCCAAAGGCGTTTTGCCCCAAGAAATGCTTCAAAATCGCTCTGCCAGGATGGAAACTCTTGCAATTCAATATCGCCCGCGAGGGGACCCCATACGTGTTCACAGGTTTTCATTTGTCGATTCCTCCAGTCAATTTTTATTTTTTCGTTGCCACCCTTAATGCGCCGGCGGGCTCCGCAATGGTCGCAATATTGAACCTGGTCAATTTTTAGTATCCAGCGCGTTTCAAGATCTTTAAATTGGCCTTTCAGGGCATCCATATAAGCCGAGGTTTGCAAACAGTAATCACGATAGATTGCTTGTGATGTCTTGATGTCGAGCACGCCAAGCCTTCCTCCGATCATCGCTATCGCATCAACGGTTCCGGCGTAGCGATGATCATAATTCACAATCCGCCGCTCAACACGATCGGGTGTCACCTGAATATTATTTTTCTGGAAAAATTCCCAAAACGATTTCACGGCAGGCGCAATTTGTTCGGGAATCTCAGGATTCTTTCCGAGAAGAAGTCCTTCTACGGCCTCATGGATCATTGTGCCCTCCTTTGCAGACTGCTCGGTTGCATCTTGGGCAGCCTTATAGCTTTTTGCTTCACCGTAGTAATAATAGAGAGCCGGCTTTGACTTTATGCTCACAATCTTCGTGACGCGCGGATACCAAACGTCGTCAATGGTGTAGCCACACTGTTCTTTAAAGTCAGTGCTGTTTTTAAAATCGCCAAACATTATGCCTCATCATAACAAAAGCGAGGCCCCTTTGAGAAGGCCTCGTGGATTTTCTTTCTGCTCCGATAATGATCGCCCCACGTCCTGTCGTGATGTCGCAAATTGCAAGGAAAGACGAACCGCCTTTCAGTTGTCCGTACATCAAGACGTGGACAAAATTCTTGGCAACCGCTTTTACGTGTTCGACGTTGCATGCGGTGAGCCGCTTAATCCCTTCCGGATGCGAAGGTAGGATTATGGGTTCGTCGATGTCAAAACTTACTTCTGGAATTACAATTGGTTCCCGGCAAATCCAGATCGGAAAAAATTTGCGAATGCTGTCTTGCGATGAATAGCCGACCACATTCGCTTTCTTGAGCTCTTGCATACGCGCCTCCAACGAAAAGTTTGCGGCCAAAGGTTCTGATAGATAAAAACGGAATATAATCGCGATTGTTACACCGTTACTGACGTTGTCCAATAAGCCGGTCGGTGATTTTAACGATATCGCCAGCGCCCATCATGACAAGAACAGGGGAGCGGGGAGTTTTAAACGGCTCTATGGCGCGAGCAAGGACGGTACGTATTAGCTTCGGATCGGCGCAATATAGAACACTGCTAGTCGGATACTTGTCATTCATTGCCCGGACAAGATCGCGCGCGCTATGCTTTGCGATGAAATCCCTTCCTTTGACGTGATAGAGAGGAAGAATGACGGTTGCATCGGCAGTTTCAAAAGCATCTCGGAACTCGCTGAAAAGCGAATCCAGTCGCTGAGCTTGGTGGGGCTGAAAAACACAGACAAGCGGCGCCGTTGGAAATTTCTCACGAAAAGCCGAAAGGGTTGCCTTGATTTCGGTTGGATGGTGGGCGTAGTCATCGAATACGACTGTTGCCCGCTTAGCCACTTTTGTTGTTCCGCGAAACTCCATGCGTCGCCAGGCGCCGCGATACGATCCAAGAGCGCGTAAAATATTTCGTTCAGGGATATTGAGCAAGCCTCCGAGTTCGTACACCGCCGCGGCATTCGAAACGTTATGTTCGCCGGAAATCTTTAATACTTTTTTAAGTTTGCGCGCATAGTTATTCTTATGCGAGTACCAGATTACACGTACGTGCTTTTTTCTGCCGATCGCAGAAATTTTCGATTTGAGCGCGAAAAGATTTTTGTCGTCACTATTCAATATCATCGCGCCACCCTTTTCTACGTGTGAAAGAAAAAGTAGAAATGCATTTTTTAAATTCGCGAATGATTTATAGAAATCGAGATGCTCTCGGTCAATATTGGTTACAATTGCAATCTTTGGGGTGTACTCGAGGAAAGCGGCGCCGAAGTCGTCTGCCTCAAGGACCAAATGTGGGCTTCGCCCGATACGGACATTTTTGCCGCCAAGCTCGGTCAGATTGGATCCGATCAAAATGGTCGGGTCGAAATTATTTTTCAGAAGGACGATACCCGCAAGCGCCGTTGTGGTTGTTTTTCCGTGGGATCCGGTAATCGCAATTGTTTCATGACTTCTTGTAATTTCACCGAGAACTTTTGCGTAGGGGACGACGGGAATCCCAAAATGCTTGGCGGCAAGAATTTCAGGATTATTCATCGGAATGGCCCGATTATAGACGACGAGCCTCGTATCGGATCCGATATAGCCCTTTTTATGCCCAATTTTGACGTTTAACCCCTCTTTTCGGAGGGCTTTTGTGATATTGCTTTCGGCGGCGTCGGAGCCCGAGACGGCTAATTTCTGGGCTAAAAAATATCGCGCAAGCGCACTCATGCCTATACCGCCGATACCTACAAAATGAATTTTCTTCATGGCCTAGTTCGAAAACGCCTCGAGGTAGGGAACCGGATTAACATCTCTGCCGTCGGCGTCCGGTCCGCATCCATTTTTATCCTTAATCGAGAAGCCGGTTGCTTCAAAAACTGAAAAGTGTAGATGCGTTCCGGTTTCAAGTCCGGTTTCACCGATCGTCCCGATTTGGACACCTTTCTCTATGGATTGTCCGCTAGAAACCATTATTTGTCCAAGGTGCGCATACCAAAGAACAACGCCATCGCCGGGATCGCTCACGGCGACAAATTTGCCGAAGCCGCGTCCCGGGCAATAGTTGTCCTGGTTGCCGGTTGCGATGACAACGCCCTCGCGCGGAGAATAAATCGGCGCTCCATAGCGTGCTGCAATATCAATGCCGTTGTGCCATCCATTAACGTACCACGCCGAGTAGGGGGTTCGGCCGTATCCTTGTGTTACATAGCTCCAACCTTTTCCGTTCTTGCTAAACAAATTAAAGCTTATGGCAGACAACGAATCTGCTGAAGCGAGCTCCGCGCCAGAGCCCACGGGAGCCATAATTGAAAAACCGCTAGGAGTAATGGCTTTAACTAGGACAGCTCCGACGTAATTGAAAAAACCCAGAATGAAAATAATAAAAAAAATAATTGTGAGTCGTTTTCCCATAGACTTGTTTGCTGAGCTATTCTTACATACTGTACGGCTGGAGGGAATAGCCTGCTTCAAAGTTCCTACCTGTCGCACAAGGTAGATTTTACGACATACATATCTGAATTAATGAATAAGCCCCAACAACCATTGAATGAACTGCTGAGCCAGCCACAGCACCCACAGTATCGCCCCAAGAACCGCAGCGACGATCTGCGTGAAACTATGATCCATGAACCACTGATCTACTTCCTGCAATAACGTCTGCGGATTTATGTTTTGGATGTTGCTAAAATTGAATGACGGCGTTGATGCCGGGTTCGATGGATTCGTCCCAAGGATTGATTGGGTGCCAATTGAGCCGGACAAGCTATGGAAGAAAGCTTCGAATGGTGCAATAAGGGTTTCGAAGGAATTATCGATAGTGACACTCGACGTGCTTAGCACCGGACCGCCCGTGCCGATCGAATAAGCATGCGTTACGTTCGAGAGAGAAATAAATATGGCAATCGATGCGACGATGACAGGGAAAAACCGTTCTGGTTTCATCTCTTTTAGTATACAACAACGTCGCGCCAACTTCACTCCCCTTTCTTTTACAATTTTTGCGAGATCTTCTTGATTGCCAATTCGATGCGTCTCAGTGATTCTGTTTTCCCGAGTACCTCCATAATGTCGAGCGGGTCGGGCGATGCCGACTGACCTGACAACGCGACTCGAAGCGGCCACAAAACAGTCCCTCTGCTGCCACCGGTATTGCTCATTTGCGAAATGACACCCGCGAGAACTTCATTTAATAGCTCTTTATGAAAATCCTCAGCCGATATTGCTTTTAATGCCCGATGAACCTCCGTGAGTACCGTTGAAACTTCGCCAAAAGGAACGTTCTTCCATACAAGAAGCTCTGTTTCGTAATTCGGCAATTTAAAAAAGAATTTTCCCTGCGTGGCGAAATCTACAAGCGTGGCTGCGCGTGTCCGTCCAACAGAAATAACTTTTTGAAGCAGATCACGTGAAGGCGGCGCCTCCGGAGTCATTTCTTTTTCAACAAAAGGTGCGACCAATTCGGTCAGTTCCGCATCGCCAAGTTTTTTCATATGCTCCTTGTTGAGCCAGATCAGCTTTTCTTCATTAAAGATTGCGCCGGATTGTTGCACCCGTTTAATGTCAAAAGCCTTGATGAGTTCGTCGGGGCTCATAACTTCTTTATCGTCGGTCGGGTGCCAGCCAAGCAATGCCATAAAATTAACCAGCGCCTGAGGCAAATAACCTTTTGCACGGTAATTCATGAGCGCCACGTCGTTTAAGCGTTTTGACATTTTACTGCGGTCAGCATTGAGAATGAGCGGGATGTGGGCATAGATCGGCTCCTGAAAGCCAAGAGCTTTTTGTATAAGAATCTGCTTTGGAGTATTCGAAAGGTGGTCTTCGCCGCGTATCACGTGGCTGATCTCCATAAGAGAGTCATCCACTACAACTGCAAAGTTATAAAGCGGCGTGTTGAGATCTTTTGCAATCACCTGATCGCCGAGCAGCGCTGCATCAAACACAACTTTTCCGCGGACGAGATCTTTAAATTCAACTTTTACCTCCGGAATTTTGAACCGTATCACTTCCGGCTTTTTTCCTTCGGGTGCTTCTTTCAGGTTCCGACAATGTCCGCTATATTTTGGCGCAAGGCCTCCGGCAAGCATCCCCTGCCTCTGGGCTTCAAGATCTTCTTTGCTGCAATAGCAATAATAGGCATGTCCTTCATCAAGCAATTGTTGTAAATATTTTTTATAGATTTCCGTTCGTTCGCTCTGATGATATGGACCCTCGTCCCAAACCATACCGAGCCACGTAAATCCCTCCAGAATTTCATCTTCGAATTTTTTCTCCGAACGCTCCTTGTCGGTGTCTTCTATGCGCACGATGAACATACCCTGAACCGCCCGCGCAAAAAGCCAATTAAAAAGAGCAGTCCTGGCGGTGCCAAAATGCAGCGAACCGGTTGGGCTTGGCGCAATGCGGACACGAATTGGTCGTTCGGAAGCTTCAGGCATCTCTATAGCCCTTATTTTAGCAGAGTTTTGGAGGTTTTGGGAGATGCGGTAGACTATAACTATGCTCAAGAAAAGTCTACCGTTTATCGCAATCGGGATTTCGATTCTTTATTTGATCGTTCTCTTTGTCACGAATGCAACGCTTATCGGAAGTTTATGGATCCTCCTCGGGATTCTCTTCGCCATACTCATGGGGGTAATCGCAGTAATCGCCGGCATGGCGGTGATAAAAGCACTTTTCGTGGTAGCCGCGGAGCTTTCGCTCCTGATTTTTCTTGCACAATCATATTGCAGCGTTTCAGTGCATTCCATCGAAAACAATGAAGCGTTAAAAAATTTATTTACCGTCGGCATTTTATATATAGGATTCATTTTTCTGCAATCGCTGTGGAGCATACTTAAAGAACATTATCAGCGCGTCCACGGTCAGGGATGGCGCTATGAACGTTCGTTCACCACGGCCGCTTATGTCGTTTTTGTATGCCTTTTCCTGTGGCAGCTGTATCTCGTCGTGAGCCCGATTGTGATTAATTTGTGCGTGTATAAATGACCGCAAAAATTACATCCGCGCAGTTTATGCGCGGCATCTCCGGAACGGATGAAATGCTCGACAATGCATTACCGCAAGTTGCGTTTATCGGCCGCTCAAATGTCGGTAAGTCGAGCGTCATTAATTCGCTAACAGGACAAAAAGCTCTGGCCAAAACGAGCGCGACGCCGGGGCGCACGCGGGAAATTAACATTTTTCTCGTTAATGACTCATTCTATCTGCTCGATTTACCGGGATACGGTTTTTCAGCCGGGTCATGGGAGGAACGCGACAAACTTCAAAAACTCATACATTGGTATCTTTTCGATTCACCTTACGAGCAAAAAATAGTTGTCCTTATTATCGATGTAAATGTGGGCGCGACAAACACGGACGCCGAAATGCTTGCCGGCTTGGAACAACACGGAAAGTGCGTGATCATCGTCGCCAATAAGGTTGATAAGATTAAAAAATCAGAATATGCGGAAAAAATTGCCGCGGCACGAATCTTTGCCGGCCAGCACGAGATCGTTTTTTATTCCTCCGAGAAACAAATGGGTGCCGACGAACTCGCGCGAGCGATCCTAGAGAAGCATTAAGCCTTCGAGGAAGCGCTTCAACTCGTCCCCTTCAATTTTCCGCCGCTCCCCTTCCTTAAGCGTTCCGAGTTTGATATTCATCACCCGGACGCATTTCATATCTTTTACTTCTTGAAATAAGGCTACGCACATACGCCGGACCTGATGGCTTTTTTCGTCGGTAAGAATGATTGAAAACGTGTCTTCGTCCAGAATATTCACTCTACATTTCTCAGTGTGCTCGTGCTCAATGGCTACGCCGGCCTCCATATTCTTTTTAAAACTTGACCGAAGTTTTTCTCTTGTTACGACAATATATTCTTTTTCGTGCGCATATTTACTTGAAAGCAACCGATCGGTAAGGCGGCCGTCGTTTGTGAGAATGGTGAGGCCGTGCGATTCTTTGTCGAGCGCACTCACCGGGAAAACGCCGGTGCGATCTTCGGGGGCAAAATGGGAAGCTGCACCCGCAGGCTTGTGGTATGCGAAATAGAGATAGTGCGGCGGTTCACCTCGAAACCGGACATTAACGGTGTCGGACTCGTTCACCTTATCGCCAAGAACCGCCAGGCGGCCGTTGATAAACACTTGCCGTTTTTTAATCAAATCATCCGCACCTCTCCGCGTTGAGTGTTTTTTGAGCGCCAAATATTTATTTATTCGCATTGGAAATTCCATGATTTGTTGTATAAAAAAAGGGGCGTTGGGACGATGGTTATGTTATCGTCCCTAGCCCTTCCAGCGCGGCGATCAGAGAGGGCCGGAGACAAAAGTCGATCCGACCCCAGGAGGAACCGCCTCTGGAGCACTCCCCCTTTTGGGCAACCTTAAATATCCTAATATAGCGTACTACTTCCCTGCCGCGATGGCAATGATGCCATCGGCGATCGATTCTGCTGCGTTCGGGATAAAAAACTTGGACGACGCGGCGCTCATTTTTGATCGAAGCTCTGTGTTGGAAAGAATATTTTTAAGTTGAGATAGGAATATCCCCGGAAGTAAATTTATCTCTTCGATCACAACACCTCCGCCGGCGTTTGCGAACTCATACGCATTGATTCGCTGATGGTCGTTCGCCGATTCAGTAAGTGGAATAAGAATTGCAGGAATTCCAAATGCCGCAATTTCAAAAATGGATCCGCCCGGTCGCATAACGACAAGATCCGCCGCGGCAAGTGCAGCCTGAAGCTTATCGGCAAGATAATTCACCGGCTGATACCTGATGTTCGCCGCCGCCGGTTGGTCAGCCAGTGCGGCATTCGATAATTTTTTTACATCGTCAAAATTAGCGGTTCCCGTTTGATGTAGCATCTGGGTATTTTTCACTATATCGGCAAGGTTTGCCGAAATGAATTCATTAATACGAACTGAACCCTGCGATCCGCCCAAAACGAGCGTGAGCGGTTCGTTTTTATTAAAATTTAACGCTTCCTTTGCGTCTTCTTTTGTCGGCGGATGCAAAAGCACCTCAGGCCGGATGGGCGCACCGGACACGAGCGTCTTCGCAGGGTTGAAGCGCTGGGCTGCACGCTCAAAACTGACGAAAATTCTATTTGCGAAGCGCGATGAAACAAGATTGGTAAGACCGGGTTCGGCGTCCGATTCGTGAAGCGCAACCGGGATGCGGTAAAACCAGGCTGCGAGCACAACCGGGAAGGCTCCTGTGCCGCCTTTTGAAAAAACAACGTCGGGCATCACAAGGTAAAGCTGCCACAGCGCCTGCCACAAGCCAATAAAAAACTTTGGGATATCCAAGAAGTTTTCGAGTGAGAAATATCGTCGTATCTTTCCGACCATGATCGGCCGTATCGCTATATTCCGCTGGTCGAACAACGGCGCGTATGCGTCCCGCGGTCCGATATATACAAATTGAGTTTCCCCGCCGAGCGCCCGGATTTTTCCCTGCAAGACTTCCGCCACTGCCAACAAAGGATAGATGTGCCCCCCGCTGCCGCCTCCGGTTAGAACCACGGTAAATATATTTCGGTCGGCCATAGTATTATTCTACCTATATTTGGTTACATTTACCGAAAGTCCCATCATGGTGATGAAAATCGCGAGAGCGGTTCCGCCGTAGCTTACAAACGGCAACGGGACGCCGGTAAGCGGTATAAGGCCGGAAATAGACGCCATATTAACGAATGCTTGAAGAGCAACCACACTACCGAAGCCGACGAGCATCAATCTGCCGAATTGATCACCCATGCGTTTAGCAAGCCAGAACATGCGTGTGCAAAGCAACGCAAAGAGCACCACAAGGATTGAAGCACCGACAAAGCCAAGCTCTTCACCGGTGACCGCAAAAATCGAATCATCGATCGGTGTCGGAAGATAACTTGCCTTGGTGGCGGACTGCCCGTAACCGACCCCCGTGAGCCCCCCCGATCCGATTGCGATAAGAGCCTGGTTCACCTGGTAGTTTTGGCCTTGCGAATCGGAACTCGGATCGAGATATCCGAGAATGCGCGCACGGCGATATGGCGTTATGTAAATAACGAGCGCCACTACTACGACGCCGAGCGCGATAATGCCAACGACATATTTAAACGGCGCGCCACTTACAAAATAAACTGCGAGACCGGCTCCGAGTAAAATTGCGACGGTGCTGGTTGCCGGTTGCAAAAGTAGCAACGTTCCGACAAGAGCGGCTATCGCTAAAAATGGCACGAGCCCCGATTGAAAATCAGTTGAACGCTTAAATTTTGTATTCGAAAGCCACGCCGCGAGATACATGATAAAGACAAGCTTCATCAGCTCTGCCGGTTGAAAACTTAGGAAGCCAAGCTTGAGCCACCGACTTGAGCCTCCGGCGAAAGTTCCAAGCGGAGTAAAAACGGCCATCAGAGCAAAAATTCCGATGAGAAGAAAGATAAAGGCAAATTTTTTCCAGCGGTAGAATGGAACAAAATAGGCAATCAGAAATCCCGCAGCTCCCAATGACAAACCATAAAGTATCTGATGCTTCAGATAATAATAAGTGTCGTTGAATTGTGTTTTCCCGAGGTCCGATGACGCCGACGCAAGCATTGCCAAGCCAAAAACAAGCAACAAAAAAATGACCGCGAGCAGGAGATAGTCTGGATTGCGCGCAACGCGCCGCGGTGCTGTCGTGGCCATTATTTTGGACTGGCGTGGCGTAACGCCACGCCCTGGAACGACCCCTTAAATTCACCATCCTGCATTGCAAGCGATCCGTTAACAACAGTGAATTTTATTTCACTTCCCTTGAAGCAGGTTATGTCTGCGAAATTCCCCTCTTTTATTTCCCCTCGTCCGGTGAGGTTAAAAGTCTTTGCCGGTTCAAGCGTTATTTTCCGTATGGCTTCCTCGAGCGGCATTATTTTCCAATCTTCAACAGCCGAAAGAAATTGCATGAAGGTTGATGTTGTGTGTTCCGACTTCAGCCGCCGATCTTTTGCGAAACCAAAACTTGGGGCGTTTGAAGTTATAAAGCTTCGCGAACTGGCCATGGCCCGTGTTACCAGTTTTTCATTAATATTTTTATAGAGCGCCGCGCCGCGCATATCGAGAGTCGCCATAAGCTTTAAAAGCGCTCCGCGTCCATCGTCAATGTTATACATATCCCCGATCTCCCGGAGCGAACGACCAACCAAAAAATCGTTTCCGGGCGCCTGTGCGACGATGAAATTATCCTCCTCCATCTTCGGCATATCCTTTTCGATTTTTGCAGCCATCCAATTATCTTTTAATTGTGATCTCATCTTTTCAAACCCTTCCACCTGAGCCCACCGCGGTAGGAACGTGTAAATCGCGGACATCGTGAAGAGCGAGGGGTAAATGCCAAAACGAAAATCTTTTTCGGCAGGCAAAGATTCGATCGTCTTCAACGATTGCTCGTATTGCTTTTCATAGCCCGTAATAGGGACGAAATGATTTACCAATATTTTTGCATTTGTTTCATCGGCGATTTTAATGGTTTCACGAACCGATGCTTCCAGTTCATCGGTGGCATTTCGAAGGTGAGTCGCATATACCCCATTGAAACGCTTGGTGATATCAGCGAGAAACTTTAATTCCGAGTAAGGTGCTTTGCTTGTGTGGATGTATTCGAGGCCGGTAGAAAGGCCGAAACCGCCTTCCTGAAGTGCCGCAACAAGGGTTGTTTTAAAAACTTCGAGTTCGTTTTTTGTTAAATCCCGGATAGCGTCACCCGTAATCGCACGACGAATCGTTGAATGCCCCGCCAGTGTTCCAAAATTGACGGCGAGAGGCCGTTTATCTATCTCTGCGAGGAACTCAGCCATGCTGTGCCAGTTGACGTTTACGCGGTCGGTTCCACCCCATTTCCGAAACGATTCAAGCCCACCATAAATAAGCGGCGCAAGCGACGCGCCGCACATGCCCCCGAAAATGGTCGTCACTCCTTGTTTCAAAAAATCCTCCTGGCTCGGATATTCAAGCAAGGTCAGATAATGATCCGACGCGGTACTGACATCGATAAAACCGGGACTTAGGTACGCCCCTTGGCCATCAAGAATGACATCTGCGGGTTTCTTCGGAAAGTTTCCGATTGCTGAAATCCTTTCCCCGTTTACAAAAATATCGCACGGGTCAGGAAAGTCCCGCGCTCCGCCAATGATACGCACATTCTTGATAAGAAGCGTCATACCACTTCATTATACCTTAATTCCCCGCCTCAATTTCCAGCAATCGGTTATATTTTGCGATGCGCTCGCCTCGTGCGGGGGCGCCAAGTTTCAGGCCATCGGCACCAATGCCGTAGGCAAAATCCGCAATAAAGGTATCGTTTGTTTCGCCGCTGCGGTGAGAAGCAACCACCTTCCATCCGTAACGTCGGGCGGCTTTAACGGCATCAATTGCTTCCGTGACCGAGCCGATTTGGTTTGGTTTTATAATCACTGCATTTACGCTGGCTTCCGCATGGGCCCGCTCCATCCGCCGGACATTCGTTGTCGTCAGGTCGTCGCCGGCAATCCAAAGATTCGCATTCTTTCCACCAGCGTATTTTTCTTTAAGAGATGAAAATTTTTCAAATTGATCCTCGGGATACGGATCTTCTATATATAACGGACGATACTGCCGAATAAATTTTTGATAAAACGCACCTAATTCACGATCATCCAGTTTGGCATCCGTGGCAGCGGCATCCATGCCAAAATCAACCGCTGTTTCGAGGTGCAGGGTTGACATTACGGAACGGAGAATGCGAAACGGCTCCATGTCGTCCTTAAAATCCGGAGCGTAACCACCTTCATCGCCAATATTTGCCGCACCTTTCTGCTTCGTTCGAATCAGAGCTTTTTTGAGCGTTTGATAAATAGTTGTTCCAACAGCAACCGACTCCCGGATTGTTTTTGCTTTTGGAATAATTAAATATTCCTGAAAATGTAAATCGTTTCCAGCGTGCAAACCGCCGTTTACAACATTAATAAACAACCGCGGCGCCGAAGGTTTGCTTTCGGCGATGGACGCAATATGTTTCCACAGCGGGATATGCTTCGCCTCCGCGTATGCCCGGAGATATGCGATAGAGACGCCAAGAATTGCATTCGCGCCAAGATTTTTTTTCTGCTCGGTGCCATCGAGCGTGGTGAGTAAACCATCCAGGTCGGCCTGGGTTGAGATATTTTTCCCTCGCAGTTTGGGCAAGATTATTTTTTCGATGTTATGGACGGCTTTTTTTGCCGGTAATGCGACTGCTTCCGACGAGCCGGTGCTTTTGCCCTGTGGAACCGACGCCACCGCACTCACGCCATCGGCAAAAATAATTTCAGCCTCTACCGTCCATTGGCCGCGTGAGTCGAGAATTGGCCGCGCTTGGAGCGATTTTATTTTCATCCTACTTGACGATGTTGATCGGCGCTCCCTTTACATAGCCAACAATATTGTCGATCGTGGTATCAAGAATTCTGAGAAATGCCTCTTTGGTATTGAATGCGTTGTGTGGCGTCACGATCACATTTGGCATGGCGATTAAGTCTTTGACAGCTTCCATATTCCCCGCTTTCATATCGCCTTCCTCTTCCAATACATCGAGTCCGGCACCGCCAAGCTGCCCATTTTTTAATGCGGTGATCATAGCCGAGGTCTCCACAATTGCCCCACGGGCCGTGTTCACCAAGACCGCTCCTTTTTTCGCCAGACCGATATTGCCATTGTTGATGAGGTGATGCGTGCTCGGAAGGTAAGGACAGTGGATGGTTATCACGTCGCTTTTCGCCAAAAGTTCTTCAAGGGAAACATAGGGGAAACCCATTTGTGCGGCGAAGGCGTCGTCGTGGATGACGTCGTAGGCAATAACCTTCATGCCAAAACCACTGCCCATGCGAACGGCATGTTTGCCGATACGCCCCGTACCAACCACGCCGATCGTTTTCCCGGCAAGATCGAATCCCGTGAGGCCCTCTGTTGTAAATTTCCCTTCGGTGCGAATCCTTTCGCGCGATTCGCAAATCTTTCTTGAAAGCGACAGAATAAGCGCGAACGCGAATTCTGCAACGGTATTTTCACCGTAAGCGGGCACCGACGAAACGGGAATTCCCCGTTCCGCGGCGATTTTAAGGTCGATGTGGTCGAACCCTGTCGAGAGCGTGGTGATAAATTTTACTGCCGGAAGGGCTGCGATTGTCGCTGCGTCAACTTTGGAATCCATAAAAACGCCAAGAATTTCGAAGTCTTTATCGGACGGTATGCTATCCGCTGATACTATCGCATCGACAAATGCGACTTCGACTCCTGCAGATGCCAGCTTCGAACTCGATCGCAAGTAATTTTTACCTTCCTCGCCCCACCTGTCGACATTAAAAAAAGTTGCCTTGTGTGCCATGCTTTTTTATCTTTTTTTCATTTCTTTTTCTTTTTTAGCCACCGCCACCGTGGTGCGGACAACGGTATCCGGATTAAGAGACATGCTTTCGATCCCACATCCGACAAGAAATTCCGCAAAATCAGGATAATCGGACGGCCCCTGGCCGCAAATACCTATATACTTTTTCTGCTTTCGGCATTTTGCGATGATTTCCGCGATCAGCCGCTCCACTGCGGGATTTTTTTCGTTTGCAATTTTCGTCACAATACCTGAATCACGATCGAGGCCCATGGTCAGCTGGGTTAAATCATTTGATCCAATCGACATGCCGTCGAATATGTCCAAGAAGGCGTCCGCATTTAAAACGTTTGAGGGAATTTCACACATAACATAGATTGGCGTGGTTGTTGCCTTTTTCCCATTCGCCAATGATTTGAGAGCGTGCCGAACTTTCCGCGTGCGGGCGATGTAATTCGTAATGAGGCCTGCCTCCGCCATCGTTTCCTGAACCTTAATCCCCTCTTCCACGGTTCTGCAAAACGGGACCATGGGAATGACATTGGTAAGACCGAGTTCTTCCCGGACTTTTTTCACTGCGGCGGCTTCGAGCATAAACGCCGGCTTAAATTTCGGATCATAATATCGTGACGCTCCGCGCCAGCCGATCATCGGATTCTCTTCTTTCGGTTCGTACATCTCACCGCCAAGCAGTGTTCGATATTCGTTTGTCTTGAAGTCGGAAAACCGGACAATCACATGGTTCGGGTAAAATGCCGCGCCAATTTTTGCGATTCCATAGGCGAGATTGTCCACGTAATATTTTTTTGGATCTTTCCATCCTCGCATTTTTTCTTCGATCGCTTTTCGAACCGCCGGAGTTTGGGCGCTTAAATTAAGCAAAGCCATCGGATGCAGACCCATTTTTGATGCGATTATGAACTCCTCGCGTGCGAGCCCGACACCGTCATTCGGAAGAAACGATGTCTCAAAAGCGCTATCGGGTATCGCAACATTGATCATGATCTTCGTCTTGGGTTTCGGAATTTTCTTAAGGTCGTGCTCCACCACCTTGAATTTCAAAAATCCTCTATAAATGTTCCCGGCACTGCCGGTCGTATCAACGGTAATTTCATCGCCCGATTTGATTATTTTGGTTGCTTTTTCCGTGCCCACGATCGCGGGAATACCAAGTTCACGCGAAACAATAGCGGCATGCGAAGTCCTGCCACCCTTGTCGGTCACGATTGCAGAAGCCATTTTCATAATCGGCTCCCAGTCCGGATCGGTCATTGTCGTTACCAAAATTTCGCCCTTGCGAAAATCCGCGATGTGTTTTGTGTCCATAATCACATGAGCCTTGCCTGTTGCGATTTTTGAACCCACCGAAGCCCCCATCAGAATCGGTTCGCGATGCTCGAGCGGCACGTATTCCTTGATCTTGGAAAAGTCCTGATTGGCGTGAACGGTTTCGGGTCTCGCCTGCACAATGAAAAGTTCACCCGTAACGCCATCTTTGGCCCACTCCATATCCATTGGCGTCCATTTCTTGTAATGATCCGAATAATGCTTCTCGATGATCGTTCCCCACGTCGCGAGTTTCATCACTTCATCATCGGTCAGCACGAACGAATCCCGTTCCGCCTGTGATGTTGGAATCACTTTTGTCTGTTGAATGTTTGCGCCGTGATGATAAATCATCTTGCGGAGTTTCACGCCAAGTTTTTTGTCGATTATTGGTTTTTGGATTCCCTGCTTGATTCCTTCCTTCCAGACAAGAAATTCATCGGGCGTCACTTCGCCCTTAACAATCATTTCGCCGAGCCCCCAGGATCCGTTTATAATCACCACATTCGGGAAACCCGATTCGGTATCGAGCGAAAACATAACACCTGAGCAGGCCTGATCCGAACGAACCATTTTTTGCACGCCAGCCGATAATGCAATCTTCATGTGATCGAACCCCCGATCCGTGCGATAAGAGATCGCGCGATCGGTGAAAAGCGAAGCCATGGTGGCTCGCACTGCTTCGGAAACCTGGCTCGCACCTCGAATACCAAGATAACTTTCTTGTTCGCCGGCAAAACTCGCACCAGGCAGATCTTCCGCGGTCGCGGATGAACGGACGGCAACATCGGCATTTTTCCCGTATTTCTTTTCGAGTCCGTGGTAAGCATGTACGATTTCGTCAGCCAAGTCTTTCGGAAATTCGGTTTTCATAATGGCTGAGCGAATTGTCGAGCCGCAACGATGCAACTCCGCCAAATTTTTGGTATTAAGTCCTTTTAATGTATCTTTAATAAACTTATCGAGTCCTGTTTTTTCCAGGAAATAAAAATACGCGGAAGCGGTGACCACAAAGCCCGACGGCACGGGCACTTTCTTTTCATGAAGCGTTCGAATCATCTCCCCGAGCGAGGCATTTTTCCCTCCGACCATTCCGACATCTTTTATGCCGACTTCTTCATATTGCAAAATGTGTTTGTTAGATTTATCCATATTTTTAAAGTTATTCTTTTAGAGCGATGATGAGATCCGACACGTTCGACCCGGTGTCGCCCGTCATCACATAATTCCCCACCTCTTCGAAAAAAGGATAGGTGTTGTTCTCGCGCAAAAAGTGTTCGATATCGAGTCCGGCTTTCTCGACAACTCTTTTTGTTATTGTATCACAGATCGCGCCGGCGAAGGGTCCATGATCGCGCCCGTCAGACGCAAGCGAGAGAATCTCGACGCCATCAGGAACCGACCTCAACGCCGACAGGCTCACCTCAAGATTCCTCCCTCCGGTTCCGCTACCGCGAACTTTTACGGTAGTTTCGCCGCCCCACAGCATAACGGTTTTTGAATTCGCTGCGGCAATCTTTGCCGAAATAGATTTTCCAGTCGCCGCTGCCTCCCCAACTAATTCCGTGTCCTCGATGATTGCGTTGAATCCCATGGCCTCTGCGCACTTTTTCATTTCCGCAAGCGCCCGAATATTTGAAGCGGCGAGGAAATTAGTTACTTTTTTAAAATATTTATCTTCCTTTGGTGTTTCAACCAGTCCGGCTTTTTTAATTTTAAATCTGGCCAAAACAGCTTCTGCGTCTTTTATTGTGGTCTCGTCCATAACGGTCGGGCCGGACGCGATAAAAGAAATGTCATTTGCCGGAACATCGCTCATGATAAGCGCGACAACACGTGCTGGATAGGCGTATTTTGCAAGATAACCTCCACGGGCAAGCGATAAATGCTTGCGGACAATATTGGTCTCCTGAATTGTTGCTCCGGCATCCATGAGTTCCGTTACAATCCTTATTTCTTCATTCGAGCGTTCGTCTTCGGGCAAAAAAAGCAAGGTCGATCCACCACCGGAAATAACAAAAAGTGCCAAATCATTTTCGGTGAGGCCGGCTAGAGCATCGCGAACCGCCTGGGCGGCCCGTAAATTTTCAGCCGAAGGCAGTGGATGCGTTCCTTTAAAAGTTTTAAGGTTATCGATCGGCGGGCATTCCTTAACGTCGACGACAACGCCACTCGTGATATGGTCGCCGATCACTTGTGAAACGGCGAACGCCGAATCGGCAGCACATTTCCCGACGGCAATAAAAATTAATTTTTTTATCTCTTTCAGGTCAATCGTTTCACCCGCCACTTGCACCGTGTCTACTGAGCGCTTGATCTCTTCACGGATTACGGTTTCAGTATCGATTGCCTTCAGTCCCGCTTCCGCGATCGCAAGCAACGCTTTTCTGCCGGATGTGAGCGCAAGCGCCTCGGTATTTTGAATTTTCATCATTATGCTCTCATTGTATCATCGCTTCCCGCCTATCTGATAACTCTCGTATGCAGAGCCTGTTTTTTTGAGCTATCTTCGGTTTGCCATAACTCGGTTACAACGCCAGCTTTGCTCGAAGTTGCGGTAATCGGATCAAATTCTTTAAACGAAGTATCGCCCTGTAAAACGTCGACACGAATGTTGCCGTATCTTGAGAAAATCATCTTTTCAACATTCGCTCCCGCACTTGCAGCAAACAATACGCCGAGGTTTTCCGTTTTAAGATATAAAACTATTGATGCGTCATTCAAAGATGCGCTATGGCTAAAAGCCGAATCCGGAGATAAAACGGCGGCAGCACTGGCGCCGTAAATAATTTTATCTCCGGCTCCGAGTGTTACGATTGGGATATGGAGATCTCTAATCTTTTGTGTTAGTTGCTGCCAGGATGTCTCATCACCGTAAGATAACGGTTTTCGGCCATTATAGAGAAATGCGCCAAGACGATATTGTTCAAGGATATTGGTGTAGCCACCGAAATGATTCACTAATGGCGTAGTAACGATCGCTAAGTCGATTCTCCGGTCGTTTTCCGGCATTATTTTTGCCAACGCGTCGATAATTTTTTGATCAGGTCCCGCATCGATCAATAACTTTATATCTCCAGGAAGGACAACCAACTCCGAACTTCCGGTGGTTACGCCGAGAAAATATATTCTGACAGGCTCGTTCATTGTGGACATAAATATCGTCCACCAAGTCGCACAATCAAAAATCGCGAAGCTAAAAATAATAAAAAGGCTGATCGGATCGATTGTTCTAAAAATCTTCATGCTGACTGATTATAAAAATGACGATGGCTGCGTAATAAATAATTACAACGACTGGCTCATGGAATGAGATCGGAAATGAAATAGCCACGATGGAAAAAAACTTCACCACCAATAATTGATATTTCAGAATGATTGATCCGGCCTCGGCGATCATGAAGGAAGCCGGCGACGAGATGAAACTTGCCGCCGCAAGCGAAATGCCAAGAAAGAAGGTGTATAGCGTCGCGAGAAACATCAGAGTATTCGATAGGATTGCGCTCACGGTAAATTTGCCGTCTGGCGCGGTAATAAATGGCACCATCGGCGCGAGCACGGCAATCGTGGTTGTAACTCCGTCTCTCCATAGCAAAAAACCGGGGCTTTTGTACCGCCAATAACGTTTTATTGGATTGGTTAGGCATAAAATTCCGATAACGCTTAAAAATGAGAGTTGAAACCCAATATCACCGGCAAGGAGGAACGGGTTGAAACATAACATGATTGATGCCGTGAACATCAGCGCGTTGCGCTTGTTGAATGGCCGACCAATTCCCTGTGAGATTAGCGCTATGGCGGCCATAATTCCCGCCCTCACAGCGGATGCAATAAGTCCCGCCATAAGAACGAAGAGAGCGATAATACACAAACCGATGAGCAGCGAAACACGGCGCGGAAGCACATAAGCAAAAATTGATGATGCGAGGGCGATGATCGCCGCGATTTTAAACCCGTACATTGAAAGCACGTAGGAAGTCCCTGAAGCTTCCATTTCGTTCTTTAGTTCGACGCTCATACCCGAGGAGCCTCCAATGGTAACGCCGCCCAAAAGTGCCGCCTGGTCTTGCGGCAAAAAACTCACGAATCGTTTCAGTATTGAGCGTTTGAAATTGCTCAATGCTTCGAGAAGCCGAGAACCGTGGTGGTGTCCGATGATCGTTATTTTAAGCGGAATGACAAATGGGTTTTTCCCCTGACCGTCGGGCGAGCCAAGGAATCCGTTTATTTCGAGCAGATCGCCGTAACGAAATCCACTTGTTGGCGGAGCGAGAACGGTGAGGGCGTGAGAGTGCCATGGGTCAGCCGTGAATATTTCGTATTTTGCCGATTCTGACGGATCACTCACAACAAGAGCTAAAAAAGAAATTTCCTTTCCTATCGGCAATCTAAGCGATTCCGCGTCCAGCGCGACGTAAAAACGGTACAACAACACTCCCGCGCAAAACGATGCAAGAACCCCGGCCGCAATACGCCACCAAATCTTTTTCTGTGCAGAAAAGAGAGCGCAAAAAATAATGCCGACCATTGCAACGATCGGACAAATAATCCAACCGAAAGGCGCGACGAAAATACCGAGTATGAATGCGGCAAGAAACCAAAACCCCTCATCGGCTAACGAGTAGTCGTTCGACATTCCTCCAGCATATGCCGAGTAGGTTAAAAAATTATGAACTTCTCTTTCCGAGCTTTCTCCACTCTTTTATTTTCTTATGATTTCCGGACAGCAACACCTTTGGGACAGCCCAAGACTTTGCTTTGGCGGGGCTAAATACCTCGGGCCGCGTATATGTCGGGAATGATCCGTTCGTTTCCTCAAGCGATTCTTCTTTGCCGAGAAAGCCCGGAATGTGCCGGCTCACAGCTTCCACAAGCACGAGGGCGGGCAATTCTCCGCCGCTCAAGACATAATCCCCTATCGAAACCTCCTCATCGGCAACATATTGGGCGATCCGCTCATCAACACCCTCATAACGTCCGCAAATTAAAATCAAATGCTCCGTCCGTGAAAGGCGTTTTGCCATTTTTGCATCAAGTTTTTTCCCGCGGGTCGAAAACAATATAACCCGCACATTTTTCTTTCCGCCTTTGATCTTTGTTTTGATTTTTTTGACCGCATTGTATACCGGCTGGACTTTCAGAACCATACCGGGTCCGCCGCCAAAAGGCCGGTCATCAACCTTGCGATGCCGGTCGGTTGTATAAGTCCTGATATCATGGACGTCAACTGAAATGATTTTCTTTGCGAGAGCACGCTTAAAAAGCGATTCGCCAAGATACGAATCGAATATATCCGGGAAAATAGTGAGGATATGGAATCGCATAGCGAAAAAATCAGGAGCTGCCCTTTTCTCCTTCCTCGCTTTGTTTTTTTAGTGATTCGCTGATGGCGCGCCGCAAAGCATTGATATCAACGTTTGATTTTGGAAAATGCTTATGAGCCGGTTTAGCCGGTGGTGTCTGTGGCGTTTGCGGCTGGTCAATCGCGACCTGCGGAGCGGCAGCCTGTGAAACCGCAGCCGGGACAGGATTTTTTTCCGGGACGGTTGGCTTCGTGGCGGAAGGCTCAATCACGGGCATTAATACCGGCGCTTCTCCGGCTGGCGGCGAAACCTGAGCCGGCCTGGGGTTCGATATTTGTGGCGCCTGCTGAATCACAGGTGCCGCCTCCCGAACCGGACGCGGCCAGGCTTCACGCGGAGCATTCCCAAAAGATTGATTGGGTCCGTTAAGGCGGCTCGGCGAGGTTCCCCTCGGACGGAAGGATGAATTCTGGCGAGAATCGTTGCGAAGTGTTTGCGAAAGCGACTGCTCATTCCGGCGGCCGATTTTTTCGTTGATTGCGGCGTCGCTTTGTGCGCCCCACTCACTCGCAATTCTCGACTCAACGATACTTCGCTGGGTTCCGTATTTTTGTTGAGAGTTTGCGATGATCACGTCCCGATGAGAGAGAAGAGGAGGCTTAACCGGAGGCAGGGTTGTTGCCGAAAACGGCCTCGATGAAACGCCGTCGATCATCAGTTTTAAATAAACATTTGCCTTGGCCAGGTTTACAAGATCCTGCTGTAAAAACTCCGGCATAAATTCGGGTTCCAAGAATTCCGCGTCGGCGGCACCAATACGAAATGTAATGATTGTGCCGACGTTGCCGAATACCGCATCGCGGACTTTGGTGTTGCCTTCCGCCCCGACAAGCTGGCCGATATATTGGTGCGCAAGAACAAGGCTCAGACGGTATTTTCGCGCTTCGGAAAGAATATTCGCAAACGACGCGGTGGCGAAGTTTTGAAACTCGTCAACGTACAGGAAAAAGTCGCGGCGTTTTTCCTCTGCGATATCGACACGCGACATGGCCGCAAGCTGGAGACGCGTGATAATCATGGCTCCAAGAAGGGCTGAGTTGTCCTC